>DASXVS010000003.1 GCA_036504095.1 Armatimonadota bacterium
TGTTGATCCGTGCCTGCGAGAGCGTCTGAGCGTTCCCAACTTGGCACCCTGAACCCTTTCTCCGCACGGATACGGTGGCACGACAGGCGCGCCACAGCGGGCGCGCGCTACGGGCGCCAAGCGGAGGTACGGCATGACAACCCGCTACACGTAGCCCGTAACGGTGATGAGATAGTTGAGAAATACTATGGACTCCATCCCTAATCATGCAATGATTCAGACCCGCGGCGCAACTGCTCGCGATAGGTGCTCGGTGAGATGCCCACGTGCTGGGTGAATTGCCGGCTGAAGAAGAACGGGGTGGTATACCCGAGCAGACCGGCAATGTGTTTGATCTCATAATTGGCGAAACGGAGGAGTTTCTTCGCTTCTTCAAGGCGCGCATGAATGATAAATGCGCCGGGCGTCATGCCGATGTGCTGGCGAAACACTCTGATGAAATGATCGGGTGACCAGCAGAGTCCTTGGGCGAACGCGGCAATGGTGTAGGGGGCCCCTGGTTCCTCGATAATGGTGCGGCAGAGTTGCTGGATGCGAGCGCGAGTGGCATCCGTGTCAGGGGCCACCGGATGCTGGTCGGCATGGGCGACTAACAACAACGCTGATTGCACCCAGTGCGCAGCTTGCGCGGCGTCGCCGTGCCCACGCGCGTCGATGGCAAGATCGATGAGCTGGCTCAACAGCGCGGCATTGGGCACGGTGCGGCAATAGGGTAGGTCTTCCAGCGAGACCGCGAGCGGGGCGGCGGAGGCATCGAGGAAGGCAAAGTTGACGGCATGCACGACCAGCGGGTCGCGGTCGTCTTGTGACCCGAAATTCACCTCGTGCATGCGCAGCACAAAACAGCAACCGGCGTGCGCCGGATAGTCCGTCCCCTCTATGCACATGTGACCGTGCCCCTGCACTACCAACCACAGGTGCAGACCGGTCCAATGGTTTTCGAGACTATGCCAGGTCCAGCCCGGTGGGCAATGGAGCGCCTTATGGCCGTCGAACACGGTGAGCGGTAGCTGCAAGTTCATATCGAAATAATATATGCCGGTATCGATTCAGTCAATTCCTTTGTGGGCATCGTTGCGGTATATTATTGCCAGCGATCAGTTGGATGAACGGTTCGCTCGTCACTGCGGACGCACTGGATAGTGTATTAGGGGCGAAGGAGATTTTTATGGAATCCATGACCAGCAAAGAACGCATTATCGTCGCCTTGCATGGGCAACCGACCGATCGTGTCCCATGGTCACCATTCTTGGCGTATATCTGGGAGCATCTCCCGCAGGAGATTCAGACACGCGGGCAGGTGGCGTTCCTGCGCGAAGTCGGCGCGGACCCGCTGTGGCGCGGCGCACCCTGCGCGGTGGTGGCGGAGACGCCTGGCGCCGAACTGCTGACGACGGAGGACGGGGAGCATGTGCGGTATCGGCTGGAGACGCCGGTCGGTACGTTGAACTGGGCACGCCGCGTTTCCGCGGAGGGGAATACGCACTTCCTCAATGAACATCCGCTGAAAACGGCGGAGGATTTCAAGGTGCAACTCTGGGTCGAGGAGCATACGCGGTTCCGGCAAGATCTGACGGCAGCGCACACCCATCTTGCGCAGGATGGACAAGAAGGGCTGTCCATCGGCATGCTCATTCCACGCGGCAAGACGGCGTTTCAGCAATTAATCGAATTTTACGTCGGCACCGAGGAGCTGGCCTACGCGCTGGTCGATTATCCGGAAATCGTCGACGAACTGGTGCAGACGATGGCCGCGAAGAATCTTGAGGCGGTACGACTGGCGGTCGACGCGCCTTACGATTATTTTCTGACCTATGAAGACTCCTCCACGCAGAACTATTCACCTATGCAATACGCCGCCTACATCGCCCCGGAAATACAGCAATACTGCGCGATACTGGCGACGCAGCAGAAATATTATATCCAGCATGCGTGTGGGCATGTACAGGCCATTCTCCCGACCATGATGGAGAGCGGCATCTTTGCCGTGGAAAGCCTCTCGCCGCTCCCGACCGGGAATCTGTCGCTGCGCGCCGCACGCCAGATGGTGGGGAGCAAGGTGGGGATTATCGGCGGCATCGAGCCGGTGCACTTCCTGACGATGGCGTTAGCCGAGTTACCGGCCTATGTGGCACAGGTCATCGCCGACGCGGCGGGTGGACCATTTGTGTTGGCGAATTCTGATTCGTGCCCTCCTGGCGTGACGGTGGAGAAATTTAAAAGCGTCGGGCGAACGGTGCGCGAATTGGCCGGACTGCCGACCACATTCTGACAACGACAAGCTAATGGGCGGTGTGTCGGATCGCTTTCCGGGCGCGCGGCCCTCACCTCCCCGACCTCATCTCCCCGAGGAGAGGAGGAGCTATTGGTAATAACCGTTCCCTACTTTCGCTCCCTTCTCCTCGGGGGGGGGAGCGGATAAAGTCCTATTACGCGGCAAACCGCGATAGATACCGATGCAAACTGATCTTATTATCAAAAATAATGCTGCTGTGACGTCCTGGCCAGCGGTCGCGTCTTGCATACGCGGACCAGACCACATACAGACGCTGTATGCCTTGCCCGAGGGCGTTACACCCTGTTATAAGGGTTGGCGAGAGGGCCTCGGCGCGTGCCAGATACTTCAGCAGCAGGACGCAGTTCCATCCCACGTAACTCAGGAGCGTTTGTTTGGTCGCCACCGGCAAGCCGCGACCCCGGATGCGGCCTCGGCCTCCGTGTTTGGTATAGCTGAACGGCGCTTCGCCCCGCGTCTGGCGTGCGCCGAAACGCGTTTCGGCGTCGAGCGAGTGGGCGCGGTCCGCGTTGGCCTGGAGCACTCCCTCGTCGCGCGACCGATAGACCTTGCGCCCGCGTCGATCCGTGGTACAGCGGCCGAAGTGGGGACAGGCGCGACACGTCGCGCCGGCGGCCCGGTAGACCTGGCGCCCCTCGGGCAGATGGCGTTCGTCGCCGGGTTGCCGGCGCAGGCTGTGCCCGGCGGGACAGTGCAGGGCATCAGACTGGGCATCGCGCACAAAGTCGGTGGGCGCAAAGCCCGGCGCACTCGGTCGGCCCGGCGCGGGGGGACGAATGAAGGGGGTGATCCCCAACGCCTCCACCTCGGCCAAGGTTGCCCCGTCGTGATAGCCTTTATCTGCGGTGACCGTCTCCGGCGCCGGGGCGTGCAATGCGTCCAAGAGGGCACAGGCCTGGTCCAAGGCCGGCAGCAGATCATGCCGATCACTGACCTCGGCCGTCGTGACGTCCACGCCCAGCACCAGGCCGCTCTCCAAGTCGGTGGCGATACTCACCTTATACGCCAGATCGATGTGCCCATCCTTCATTTTCGCCACCCGGGCGTCTGGGTCGGTCGGGCTCACCCAGTCGGTATTGCTCATCGTGGTGGGAGCCGGTTCGCCCGTGGCACGCAACGCGCACTCGTACTCGCGGTAGGTGCAGCCCAGGGTGCGATGGCGCAGGCTATCCAAACTGGCATGGGCCTCCACGGTCGTGCTGTCCACCCCCACATGGCGGCCCGCCAGCATGCCTGCCGTCTGACACTGCGCCAAAATTTGTTTGAAGATGGCGGCAAACATCTCCTCGGGAAACAGCGCCAACGTCTTGCGCAACGTACTTTCATCCGGCGTCTTCTCGGTCAGCGCATAGCCGAGGAATCGTCGGGCTGTCAACGACTCGGCCAGGCGCAAGGCGAGCCGACGGTATTCCGACACCTGCTCAAAGAATCCGAAGAGCAGACATTTAATAAAGACAACCGGATCCAACGACGGGCGGCCCATGGTGGGGGCATACAAGTCGTGCGTCAACTCATAGATAAAGGACCAGTCCACCAGGGTCGCCAATCGCATATAGAACGGATCCTGGGGAATGGTGGCATAGATCTCCACGGTCTGAACAAACAACGGGGGCTGCACGGCATGACGGCGACCTTGACTCATGCGACGCTCCTTCAATGTATCGTTGTCTATAAATTCGACAGGAGACATAAAATACCTCTGAGATGTCAATCTTATCGCCGACTTTATCCGCTCCCCC
>DASXVS010000004.1 GCA_036504095.1 Armatimonadota bacterium
CTAAGCCGAGTTTGGCAGCCTTGATTGAAAGGCGGCGAATATCTTTTTCCCTTTGCAGTTTGAGATAGGATTCGACATCAAGTTTGCGGAAGGGTTCGCGGCGTTTGAGCATGAAATAGAAGGTGCGGGCAATTTTGTGGGCCGTGGCCACGATGGCTTCCTTGGGACCCGAACGAGCGCGCACCCGCCGGTAGAACTCACTGTAGATGGTTTTGCCACGGCTCACCGCTTGAGCCGCCAGGCGAAAGGCCTGCCCCGCGCGGTTGTGAGTATGGAGGGTGTGACTGTACAGCACTCGACCGCCTGAAATGGCATTATGCGGAGCCAGCCCAAGCCAGGAGCAAAAGTCCTTGACGGTTGGAAAACGATCCATGTCCAGACCGACTTCCGCCAGGATCCTTTGAACCAGGCTGGCATTCAACCCGGGAATCGCCGTGAAGTCCACCCCCGCCAGACCATACAAGTAGGAACGCGCATCATAGTCGGGGGCATTCTTACAATGCGAGGTGGGTTTCGGATCGGGCGGCAAAGGGGGCAAATCGTCGGGAGGTTGGGGACGCAGGGTCGCAAACTGCCGTTCAATCTCCTGGTCACACTCCCTGATTTGGGCCGTATAGGCGTCGAACAAAGCTAGCGCCTGTTTCAAAGCAAAGACGTGCTCGGGGCGGTAGTGCCCCGTCAAAGCCTGGATCATTTCTGCGCGAGAATGCTCGCAGCGTCCTTTGCGCATCTCCACCAGGCGCATGGGATTGTGCTCTCCCGCTACGATGGCGCGCAGGATCGCCAACCCGGTCTGCCCCGTCAGATCACTTAACACCTGCCCCAATTGAATATTCATTTGCAGCAAGGCTTTCTGCATGTGTTGTATATGGGCGGCGCGATGCTCGATCAGTCCATCCCGATGACGCAGGTAGGCGCGCAGGGCACACATCTCAGCTTGCGGTCGGAACGACCCACTCAGCAAGCCATAGGCATGCAAACGTTGGATCCATTGACAATCCTGCACATCACTCTTCCGTCCGGGCACGTTTTTGATATGCCGGGCGTTGACGACCATCACGTTCATCCCGCGGTCTTCCAACAACTCGTACACCGGGATCCAGTACACCCCGGTTGATTCCATCGCCACTTCCGTTACGCCGTGCTCCTCCAGCCAGTCTGCCAATTCCTCTAAATCCGTCGTGTACGTCCCGAAACAGCGCACTCGTTCTCCCTTCCCATCGGCGGGAATACAGGCCCAAATTTCGGTACTGCCGATATCCAGCCCAGCCGCATGGGGGTGAAGGATGACCATTTCCTCTGAAATGCCCTGCCGCTCTGATCCTTTTCTCATGTCAAACCTCCTTTCGCTTTTCCTGGCGGCCTCCAAGCCAGTCAGGTGCACCTCCCTGTGAGCTACTCAACGGGGTCTTTGGTATCGGTTCTACCAAGCCACCATTCCTCAAATGCCACCTGAACTGAACCATTCTCGCAGTTGGGCTCTCGCGCTCCATTTTCGTCCCGGTCTTGGCTTGCTTGGAGTTCTGTCTTGATTCTAGTAGGTTATCTCTTCCCCGAATACCGCTCTTGCGGTATGGCTGAATCTCGCAATGACATGTCCGAGGGGAAGAACAAGAACGACCTTTCATTCGTTTGTAGACTTCAATCCCCTGCGGGCGCTCTTTCCCGGGTGACCGAGCTTCCTTGTAGTGGCCGACCCGTGTGTCGGCCATCTTGGCTGGTAGTCTTCCCCGAGGTGAATCGTATCCCCAAGAGCCAGACACTGCAGCGCACGTGTCGGGACGATGTGCCTGGGCTACAATCAAGGTTTGGCCCCCCTAATGGGCGCTCGGTCGGGAGACCTGCGCGTATAGAAAGGGAAGTATTTACGAGCCGTGGGTGTTCCAGCTGACCACTCCCGAGCGGAAGAGCAGCTCGAGGTAGTACACCGCACTGCTCAGGCGGTTGACCGCCTGGACGAGGTCATCCCGGGCGGGGGGCGGGTACGCCTCGAGCACTGCTACCTCCACCTCACGCGCGCTGGTGCGCAGGAAGTTGAGCCAGTGCAGGATGGTTGCGTCCTGAGCCTCAGGGACAAGATGGGCGATGCCCAGGTACTGGTCCGGGTGGTGGGAGACGGCATGGATCTCCTCGGCCCTTTTTCCAGCTAGCTCGAGCGGGCACACCGGACGAGCGTTGTACTCGGCCGACTGGATCTCGCGCACGTACGCGCAGAGCGTGTCGAGGTACGCCGACAACTGGGGCAAGCGGTTGTCGCGAGCCTGCGCGGCGACCAGCATTCCCAAGGCGTGCAGGCTGTCCAACCGGCCGCGCAGCTGGATGCGGGGATGGGTCTTGGGCGAAAAATGGGCCGCGTCGAGCTGGGTCATATGCTCGGGCTTGCGGCCCACCGGCTGACCGCACTCCACGCACACCGGGACGGGCCCACTCAGCACGACCGGAAATGCCCCGGGATGATCCCATGCAGGGCGCTGATCCTCCGCAGGTGCATCAACCGAGCTGGATGGACTGACCGCGGCTGCCGGACTGGGTCCCGGAGTGTCAAATTGAATTTCCCGTTGGTGATTCTTGAGAAAATCTTGGGCCGAAGGGGTGAATGTGGTGCCAGAGGGAAACGGCGGGAGGCTGTTTTT
>DASXVS010000005.1 GCA_036504095.1 Armatimonadota bacterium
GACCAGACTCGAAAGTCGGTCGGTTGCACTACTCGCTCCACCTCCACCCTAAGTGCCCAATTCAGGTGGTGGTATCAGCGCGTCCGAGCGTTTCCTTGATGCACCGTACGTTCGTACTAGTGCGGGGCGTACTCTAGGTTCGGTCGTCTGCACCGGTCAATACGCAACCCTACCTATGCCCACTGGTACAGGCCGGCCGCGTTGCGCATCGGCAACAAGTCCTAGAGATCCTCGAGGGGCGGCGTGTCCACGCCCAGGTCGTCTCGCAGAGCGGACGCGTAGTGCGCATATTGCTCTGCCGCGGCGGCCGTTCGCCCCGCTTCCTTGTAAGCCCGCAGCAGCACCGCCTCGATGCCGTCAGCCTCAGGATCGACATCCAGGATGCGCTGGGCAATACGTACAGCTGAGTCGAGATCGCCTCCCTCAGACGCACGTTGCATTGCGGACTCCGCAGCCGACAATACGGCGGCGTGAAGCGTGTCACGGTAATCGGCCGCCCACTCCTCATACGCGAAGTCCAGGGCGAATCGACCGCGATATGTCGTGAGGATGGCCATTACGTCTCCAGGGGCGAGAGGTGCGTTCTCGATCGCCTTCCAGCAGTGTCGACTATCGGTCGCGATGAGTTCCGGGTTGAGCCTCGCGATATCACCGTCGTAGTTGACGTAGCGAGCACTGAGGCCTTCCCGGAAGTCGGGCTCAAACACACGTCGGAGGAAGTAGATGGTTTGGTGGAGCGAGTTGCCAGCCGCGTCGGGAGCGAGGTCCGCCCACAGCGCCTCTAGGATCTCGTCGCGGGTCGCCGCCATATTCGGTCGCGTGATCAGGAAGCACAGGAGGGCCAGAACCTTGCGCCGCACGACCCGGACGCGCGCATTTGCGACGTCGATTGACACCGGACCGAGGTCATGAACCACCACTGAGGCGGCGAGCTTGACTGTGAGTGCCAGCGCGGCCGGACGGAGATCCTTGAGCTTGGCTGCCGCCGCTCTCAGCGCAGCAGCATCGTCCCGGGTGCCAATGTGGACCAGCATCGCTGCACATGCAGCTGCACTGGGCCCTTCATCCACAATCTCAGTTAGCAGCGCCTCGCGCCAGCGCTCGGGTCGTAAACCAATTTCCCGCTCGATCCGTTGCCGGGCGGTCGAAGACAGCCGGTGGGCAGCGTGGGCGATCTCCTCGGCAACTAGTGATGCGCAGTAACTGAGGTCCTCAGGCATCCGCGCAACCGCTTCGTGTATGGCTCGATCGCCGGCCGCATCCGCGAGCAACTCGAGAATCACGCGCCCAGGCCGCGATTGCTGCTTCTTGGCAATACCCATCGCCACCTCGAGGGCCTTCGCGGCATCCTCGTTGTTGAGTAGAGCCACTCGAACCACTGCGATCTCAACTTGGAGCCGCGCTGCGATTTCAGTTGGGACGTGCCGGCGAAGCACCTCGAGTCGGCCCCGCGCTTCGTCCGCGGCGCGGCGGCGGAGCGCGAGGGTGAGCATCGTTTCCGCGTAGATCGCGGCATAGCCGTCGGGCAGGTCTTCTGCGGCAATCCTGCTCAGCGCTTGTTCGGCTGCATCCCGATCACCGAGCGAAGCCGACAGTCGTCCGGTCTCGAGGTGGATCTCATCGGACGTCAAATCGGAGCCTGTCTTGGCGGCGAGCAATAGCGCCGCATCAGCCTGTTCGCGCCGGCCGAGGTGAAGGAGTGCCGTCGCCTGCGCAAGGACAATGGACACGAGTTCCACGCCCCTCGCCCCCGTCGCAATGATTTCCACGCCGGCCCCGTACGCGGCGTCCAAGGCTTCTTCTGGACGGCCAAGCCATGTGAGAGCGGATGACAGGATGAGGAGGGTGATCGCGGCGTAGCGGTGCTGCCCATCCCGCACCTGCTGGCCGGCCAGGTTCCTCAGCAGGAGAGCGCCCTCCTCGAGATCCCCGTCGTCAGCTAGAGATCGCACGGAGACAATCGCCTGCGCGATCGCTCTCTCGGAGTCGGAGAGCTCCGCTTCGAGCGCCCGCTTCGCCAAGCTAACGCCATCATCGCTGTAGCCCGCGACACCTTGTAGCCCGGCGAGATTGAGCAGCGCTGTTCCGGCTGCGCGACCCCCAGCCGCCCCTTCGACCGCCGCCCTTGCGAGGGCGAGCGCGGGACCAATTCGACCTCTTCCGAACTCGAGCCGCGATTGCAGAATGAGCACGGTGGGTCGATTGCCGGGTCCAGCTGACCCGTCGAGAAACGGAGCGGCATCCTCGAAGGTCCCGGTCGCGATGATCTCGGCCACCGCTGCATCGACCACTCGCTCTGCATCGGAAGGTCGAGCGGCAGCCCGGTAATGCCACGCTGCTCCAAGCCAGTCTTGAGGTTCGAGTGCCTCCCCCACGCGGCCGTGCATCGAGCGGACTTGGGCTTCGCCGACTTCCTCGCGGAGGCGGGCGACGAGGAAGTCGCGGACAAGGGGGTGGAAACGGTGCGGGGACTCGCGGTCGGGACGGGTCAGGAGCCCCAAGGTCTCGGCCTCGGTGATCAGGGGTGCGAGGTCGGCCGCAGGTCGGCCATCCACCAGCGCGCCGGTCTCCGCGTCGACGGCGACGAGGACCGAGACGCGCGTGAGGAAGCGCTGCAGGGACGGCGACAGCGTCTCGAGGACCTCCTCCGCGAGGAAGTCGTAGAGGTCGCCGCGTGTGGCGCTCAGCTGGGCGACGAGCGCGCGAGCCTCGGGCGCGTTCTTGTCCTCCAGGCTTGTGCGCACGAGCGTGAGGAGCGCCGC
>DASXVS010000006.1 GCA_036504095.1 Armatimonadota bacterium
TGCTTTAGTTTCAACGGCAACAAGCTGATCACGACAGGCGGTGGCGGGATGCTCGTCACCGACGATGAGGCGCTCGCACGACGGGCCCGCCACCTGTCTACTCAGGCGCGCCTCCCCGGCCCGGCCTACGACCACGATGAGGTGGGCTACAACTACCGGCTCACGAACGTCGCAGCAGCCATCGGGCTCGCCCAGGTCGAGGAACTGCCGTCGCTTCTGGGAGCGCGACGCGCCAACGCGGCGGCCTACGACAGCGCCATCGCCGGAATGCGCGGCATACGCCCGGCACCCCATGCGGCGTGGGCCGACCCGTCCTTCTGGCTGTACACCGCCGCCCTGGACCCGGAGCGCGGACCGGGGGCGCGCGACCGGCTTCTGATCGACCTGTCCGAAGCGGGCGTCGAGGCTCGGCCGATCTGGACACCCCTGCACCGCACGCGGCTCTGGCGCGACGCGCCGCGCCTCGGCGGCGCCGTCGCGGAGTCAATCTTCGACGTGGCGTTCAGCCTGCCGTCGTCGTCAAGCCTGGATGAGGCCGGCAGGGCGCGCGTCGTGGCGGCGCTGCGCGCAGCACTCGCGGATTCTGCGGCCTGAACTCGGTCGCCCCCGGAGACGGGTCGGACCGCCGGACATGCGGTTCTGGAGCCGCTGGCAACAGCCACGATGCCTCAGACTCCACCTTCCTTCAGAGTCTCGCACCACGATCCAGTGGTGATGGGGCCGGACCTGGGAGGGTCCAGTGGATCGCTCCATGCCCGACCGCCTCGCCCCCGGTCCTACGATCCCCGTTCTGACGTCCGCGTCCCAGGCTCTGGCCGCCATAGGTGCGCAGGAACACCCACTCGATGCTCCGTGCTTGCCAGTACGGAAGCCGCGATGACCCAGACGACGAGTTGGAGGTCGAGGTAGAAGACCGCGTTGTTGATGCTGTTGGCGATGTTGGTCATGCCGAAGGCGACCAGCGCGACGAGTGGAAGGCGTGCGTTAGCGTCCCTGAGCGCCCCTGCCAAGAGCCCGATCACGACCATGGCCTGGAGGCCAACGTACAGCAGGAACAGCAGCGCGCCTCCCTCCACCAGAGCGTAGACATAGTCATTGTGGGGCGCAACGCGATGCAACCCCGTCCGCTGCTCGAGCAATGTCGCGAACGTCCCCGTGCCACGTCCGACCAACGGCGACGCCCACCACTCGTTCATCATCGTGCGCCACACGAACAAGCGATACCGGAGCGACGCGGCTCCGCCACCCACGTCCTCGTCCCCCGAATTGGCGTCGGTCGCCGGCGTCGCCGCCGGCATACCGCCCGATGGGACCGGTGCCGTCGAGACAGTTGGTGCGCTCGTTGCCGTGGGGACAAACGTGGAACCGATGCGGGCCGACAGACCGCCACTCGACAGCATGAGGAGCGCGGACAACACCAGCACGACAGCCGCTCCTACCCAACGGCGTCGCGCGACCTCAAAGGCCATGAGGGCGACGACGGTCGTCAAGAACGGGAGCCGACTCGATGTCTGGACGAGGATAACCGACATCAATGCGAGGGCGAGGATCCCGGCGACCCAGCGCAAGCGCGGCGCAAAGCCCTCAGTGAGCGAGCTCCCAGCTAGGAAGACGACGCCTAGCTGCATCGCAAGGGCAAGCCCGACCGGCGAGGAGCCATACAGTCCACTGAGCCGCCAGCTACCGGCTGCGACGAGACCGCCCCCTGTCATCCACTGCACCAGCCCGCTCATCGCTGGCACCAGCAAGCCGACGGCCGCCGCGATGAGGACGATGTTTGCACCGCGGGCAGAGCCGAGCCACGCACGCGCACCGAGGAAGGCGCCGAGGTAGACAAGGTCCCGGGCGAGGACCGGCAGCGCCTTGAGAGGTGCCACGCTGTTGAGTGGCGTCAGGATCAGCGCCGCGGCCACGTAAGCCACGAATATGACGGCAGTCACATCCAGGCGGGGGCGATCCACGGCGAGCCACACCCAGATCACAACCGCCAATGCCCCCGTAAGCACCAAGCGAACATCCAGGGTGTTGCCGCCGATGGTCGCGAGCTGGATCCGGTGGAACGCGGTGAGTGCGGGCGCGATGAGCAGCGCGCCCAGCAGCATCAGGCGCCGGTCAATGTAGCCGGCAAGCAGCAGCCCGATCCCCAGTGCGCCAACACCCAGTCCGACGCCGGCAATCAGCAGGGCTATGCCCATCGCGACTGCGCCGCTCGCGACTGCCGCGCCGAACTGGTGTCGCCGCACCGATTCCGCTAGCTCGCCAAGCATCGAATCGTCGTAGCCAAACAGCCCGTCTGCGGCTGCGGACGGGCGCCGGGGCCAGTTCAGAAGACTCACGACATCACCGAGCAGATAGCGTCGGCGACGTTCAGGCTGGCGGAGCGCTCAGGGTCAACGAATATCCTCGCGGAGACAGCCTCCTGCTGGCGCCGCCGCAACTCCTCCCGGGCTAGGTCGTCTTCGAGAAGGGATGCGATCATCGCGGCTCCTTCCGGGGCGGACTCGAACCGTGGATAGCAGTCCGCAGGCGGCAGATGGTGGTCAAGCCGTCCAGCATGGACCACCTGACCCGGAACCACGACCGGTACGCCGCTGAGGCCAGCCTCGTCCGTCACGGTCGACATGCCGACGACGGCGACCGCGCACTTGCGCAGGACGTCCCCACTGCTGCCGTCGACCGTCAACAACCGGTCACCGAAGGCGTCAGCATAAGTCTGCGGAGATTCGCGCGGATGCCGCTTGACACGGAATCGAATTCCGCGGTCCCGGAGCTCGCGAGCTAGGTCAACGAGCAGCGCGGTCTGGCGATCCTGTAGGTCCGCGCCGATCCCAGCGTCCGCGAACGGCGTCGTGAAGGCGACTACGAGGTGGTGGGATTCCTCACTGGAGCCGACGGCCGGACTCAGGCCATCAAACCGGGGCTGCCCCGTAATCCGAATCCGATCGGCTGGGACGCCCAAGCGGCGGAACACGGAGGCGCCCTGAGGGCCACTGGCGCACAGTACGTCAGCGCCCCCCTCCCCGTAGCGCGATGCTGACATGTACGAAAACCCCATCAGCCGTAGCGCCTTGGACCCCACTCCCTTGCCGGCCAGGTAGAACCGTCGGCGGAGCGTGACCGGTCGAGGCGGAACCGCGGCGAGCACCCCGTCCTGCACGAGGACCACCCTGGCGCCGTGGTGGCGTGCTGTGTTGAGGATCAGCTTCTCCACGAGGCCCCTGTCGTTGCCGACCACCACCACGTCGGGCGACGTCGAGTCAATCCACTCCCGGAACGGGCGTCGGCAACGGAGCACGTCCCTCCAGACGGCGAGCACCGGCCTCCGGTAGAAAGAGGAGGAGACCCGCATCCCCGGCGCGAGCGTACCGACATCGATACCGAGGGACGCGGCGCACGTGGTCACGCCCTGGTTGTAGACGCAGTCGAGCGACCAGAGTTGAGCGTCCACGCCCCTACGCTCAAGCTCCTGCATGACGGGAGCGAACTGCACCACATGCGCGTCGTTCGAGGCCACGAAGGCAACACCGCCGGTCATCGTGCGCGCACCAGCGCCGTCGCTGCCGTGGCGACCACGACTGCTCCGACCAGTGTCCCGATCGCAGGACCCGCAAGGCCCACGCCTGAGATCAGGAGAATGAGGCCGATCGCAAACGCTGAGCATGCCCCGGTGAGATACACGCCGACCAAGAGCCAGGCCCGCCCGATCACCACAAGCAGGTTGGTCGACCCGCTGGCGGCACCGAGAATCGTGCCCGCGATGCAGAGGATCGCCAAAGGCAACAACGATGGCGCGAAGTCGCCCAATCGAGCCCGCACAAGCATCGCGGTGACCGCGAGGATCGCGATGCCGCCCGTACCCGTGAGGGCTGCAGTCAGCAACGACTGCCGGGTGGCCAGGCGTCGCGCGGCCTCGCGATCCCTCTGCCCGTACACGTAGCCCATTCTCGGATACATCTGCTGACCGATGATCAAGAGGAGTAGCAGGAGGGCGGACGCAACCGTCGACGCAAAACCATAGAGCCCAAGCTCCTGACCACCGCCTGCCGCGGCGACGACCCACCGATCCTGAGTCACCAACATCGCGAACGCCAGACCGCTCAGTGCGATGGGAAGTCCCGATCGTATCTGTCGCCTTAGGAGTGCGACCGGGAACGACGCACGCAGGTCTGGGCGCAAAGTCATTGCCGAGAGTATGGCCGCCGAGGCCCAGGCCGCGCTCTGACCGGCGATGAGCCCGGCGACACCTAGTGCGCTGAGTGCCGGAAGCGAAACCAGCAGGAACACGCCCGCCATGACGAATTGCTGTGCGGCTGCCTCACCGAATCGGATCCTAGAACGAAGCGTCGCTTGATAGCAGAACACGACTTGCTGGAGAGACACAGCGACGGCAACGAAGAACATGAGCCACGGATCACTTCTCTGCACCAGCCCAACGCCCAAGATGAGCAGAAACAGCCCGATGGCGCTGACGAGTGAGGCGCCCAGTGCTGCCTCTTCGGATTCTCGGGCCTCGTGCGGCCGAGATCGGCCAAGGAGGATGGGGACCTCCCGGTTCATCGCGTTCACCACACCCAGGGTTGCGTACGGGGTGTAGGAGAGGACGGCGACGACGAGGACCCAGACTCCGAAGTCTGCCGGACCCAGCGCGTCAGCGCCCACCAGGGTAATCAGGAATCGAGCACCCTGAAACGCGATCGACGACACGAGGAAGAGCAGGCTCGCCCGCAGCGAGGGTGTTCGGAAGCGCGCGAGCAGCGCGCTCATCGGTCAGACCACGTCTGGGCCGATGCGGAGCCCGGTATCAGGGCCTTCACCCCAAGCGACGAGGCTGGATGATTTCGGCGAGTTGGCAGATCACCTCCGGAGACGGGCCGATGTAGAGGGGTACTCCGTCTCGATTCCCGACCTCGCGGAGAACCCGGGGCAGTGAGGTAACGTCGGTCACAAGCCGGATAGGACGCCGCTGCGAGAACCACGTGCAGAAGCGGACCTGGTGATCATCCACGTGCTCGCCATACCGAGGATCACGTGGCACGACGACCGGTGCCTTACCGGCCGCCAGCACTGCCATTATCGACCCTGGACCGCCGTGGGTTATGACGACGCGGGCGGCCCGAATCATCCCTTCCAGCTCTGCGTACGGCAGGACAGCGTGCCCGGTTGCGTGGACAGGCTGGTAGTCAAATCGGGCAGCCTGAATGACGACAGGCTCCTGGATCTCGCGTCGCTCGAGCATGCGGTCCAACTCCATCACAAGCCTATCCATCGCTTGAGGATGGGTGCCCAGCGTTACGAAGATCACAACAAGGGCCCGAGAAGGTGGGCGCTCTTGTACAGGTCGAGCTGTTCGGGCCACTGGACGAGCATGTGCTGCGTCAGGGGCTGGACGAGCCGACCGGTGAGCGTCGCCGAGGCGATCCGGTCGATGACCTCGATGTAGATATTGGTCGTCCCGTGCAAGCGGCCAAGGTAGAAGAATGGCACAGCAACCGCCGCACCGGTCGAGATGACGTGCGTGGGCCGCTCGTGCGCAAGCACAGAACGAGCCAGGAACGTATTGCGAACCAAGTTCTTGGCATTCCGGTTGGTCGGGTGATGACACCAGTAGACACGCTCGCCCTGGAGCTGAGAGATCGCGTCGGGGGTGGGAAAGGTCACCCAGAAACGGTCCCAACGCTCCCACAGGGAGCGGAGCGCGAGGAGTTGCGCAAGGTGGCCACCGCTGCTCCCGACCAAGGCCAGGCGAATAGGTGCACGCGAAGGCGACCCACCGTGATCGAGTTCGTCGCCGAGAGTGGTCGACATTACCAGCGTCGCAGGCGATCGGAGACCTGGTGTGCCAGACTCACGCCTATCGGCCACTCAACATCGCGGGAATCGTCCGAGCCATGATCTTGAGGTCGAGCCAGATCGACCAGCGGTCGATGTAGGTGAGGTCGAGCTCTACCCAGCGGTCGAACTCCGCCTCCAACCGCGCCGACACCTGCCAGAGCCCGGTGATGCCAGGTTTCATCGACAGCCGGCGGCGGTGCCACAGGTCGTATTCTGCCACCTCACCCGGGATGGGAGGGCGCGGCCCGACAATGCTCATCTGCCCCCGCAACGCGTTCCAGAACTGGGGAAGCTCGTCCATGCTGGTCCGCCGGAGGATGCGGCCGATGCGCGTGATCCGGGGGTCATCGCCGATCTTGAAGGCGGGGCCAGCGATCTCATTTCCCTCGGCGACTTCGGCCAGGCGCGCCTCTGCGTCCGGAACCATCGTCCGGAACTTGACGATCTTGAACGGCCTGCCATTGAGGCCGACCCGTGTCTGTCGGAAGAGGACCGGCCCTCGGTCCTCGAGCCAAATTGCCGCGGCCAGGACGAGGAGGACGGGCGACAGCACGACGAGGGCAAGGCTGGCGAGTAGCACGTCCATCACCCGCTTGGCCGCGAGGCCAATGAGCCGATCAGGGCCGTTCGAGATCGTCAGGATCTGGAATTCGCCGAGCGTCTCGACACGACCTCCGCTGATGGGGGCGACGTGCGGCAGCAGGACGAGCCTCATCCGCTTGCCCTCCTGGTGGCAGAGGGCCGCGACAGGTTCCACGTAGTCGAGCTCGTCAGTCTCGAACGCAGCAAGCACCTCGTCGACGACCGTATCGTGCATGACTACCTCGACGTCTTCGATCGGCGCGAGGACCGTCGGGCAGAACGCGGACGGTTGCCCGAGGTAGCCGGTGATCCGATAGCCGAGCGCAGGGTGACGAGCTAGGCGCATTGCCACGTCGCGCGCAGCCGCGCCCGTCCCGAGAACGAGGAGGTTGCGCGTTCCGATGTTCCGATTTCGCGCGAGCACCAGTCCCCAACGCAGGAGGCCGCGTTGTGCAATCGAGAAGACCAGTTGGGCCGAGAACAGGATCGCCAGGAAGAGCCGGCTGACCTCCGGCGCATGGACAAGGAACAACAGGCTGAACACCGACACACTGGCGAAGAGGGTGGCCCGTAGGATGTCGGTGACCTCGCCCCGCAGCGTCCATCGCGACCGTAGCTGGTCAAGCTCCTGGAGCCACTCCGCCCCAACCCAGATGACAGCGTAGGCGAACGCCCAGGTCCACCATGGGGCGCCTGCCGCCTCCCATGACGCGGTCCAGCCGGCGCCGAGCCGGACGATCGACACGAGCACGAACAGGCCGACAGCCGCGAGGCCGTCCGCGAGGAGCAGCGCCAAGCGAAGGAGGCGAACGTGGTAGCGGAACATCAAGGTTGGCTGTAGCGACTGTCGCTGCCGAACAGCTTCTTCGACAGGTCCGCGACCTTGTCCATGTGGAGCTGCAGCGTCCAAACGCCGCCGGTCGAGGAGGTGGGCGGGTGGAACGCAATGGGATACGTCAGCACGGTGCGGTTGATCGCCTCCGTCTTGACTGCGCGCGCGAGGGCAATGAACTCGTCGAACCGGTCAGTGGGCAAGTTCGTCCGGACGGTGTCGCCCGCCGCCTTGATGATGTCGGGCAACTTCGTAATCATGTCCGGCGACGTCAACTTGCTGCGAAGGGCAACAAGCAACTGCTGCTGGCGAGCGGCGCGCGTGAAGTCCGAGTCGCCGATGCCCTGGCGCGACCGCGCGTAGGCGAGCGCGGTGCGGCCGTTGAGCGTCACCGGACCGGCATCCAGATAGAATCCCGAGGTGCCGTCCAGCCAGTCGTAGCGCGGGTCATTGATCGCCTTCGGATTGTCGACCGTCACGCCGCCCACGGCGTCGACCATTCTGCGGAAGCCCTGCAGATCAATGGCCGCAAAGTAGTGGATGGGCACACCCACCA